>JAXMAP010000004.1:0-2564 GCA_046350315.1 Phycisphaerae bacterium | reverse complement strand
CCGCTCGACGTGGCCACAGTATCGCCGATGGAGTGAGTGACGATGCCTCGACCGAGGCCGGTCCTCGCGCTGAGCTTCGTCGGCATCGTCGTGACGCTAGTCCCCTGGATCGGTGATTACTGACAAAAGTCTGGTCACCGGGCATGCACCTGTTGAGTGCGCAGACCGAATCGCCGCATCTTGTCGAGGATCTCATCTGCGGTCTTGGTCCACATGAAGGGTGTGCCCTTCTCGTTGTGCGCGGCCACGTACGCGAGGATCGCCTCTCGCAAGGCCGCGACGCTGGTGTGCGATCCGCGGCGCAACGCTTTCTCCGTCAGCATCCCGAAGAAGCGTTCGACGAGGTTGAGCCACGAGGTGTAAGTCGGCGTGAAGTGGAGATGGACGCGCGGATGCCGCAGCAGCCAACGATGCACCACCGGCGCCCGATGCGCGGAGAGATTGTCCAGCACCACATGGACCTCCAACGCCGGCTCGACTCGCGCATCAATCTCGCGCAGGAAGGCCACGAACTCGGCGGCACGGTGGCGCGATTTGCACCGCGCGAGGACCTCGCCCGTCGCGACGTTCAGCGCGGCGAACAGGTCGAGCGTGCCATTGCGGATGTAGTTGTGCGTGCGCCGTTCCGGCTGGCCGATGTCCATCGGCAGAATCGGCTGCGCGCGCTCCAGCGCCTGAATCTGGGACTTCTCGTCGAAGGAGAACACCGCGGCATTCGTCGGCGGATTCATATAGAGGCCCACGACGTCGCGGACCTTCTCGATGAGCTGCGGGTCGGGCGAGATCTTGAACGACTCCGTCACGTGCGGTTTCAACCCAAAGGTCCGCCAGATGCGGCCGACCGTCGTGTGGCTCATGCCGGCGTGGGCGGCCATCGACCGGGTACTCCAGTGCGTCTCGGCGGGCGGCGTCGTTTCGAGCGTCTTGACAATCACCGCTTCCACGTCCTCATCGGTAATGGTGCGAGGCGCGCCGGCCCTGGGCTCATCGTAGATGCCCTCCAGCCGCCGGTCGATGAAACGCTGGCGCCACTTCCCGACCGTGGCGTTCGTGGTGCGGTATCGTCGCGCCACCGCGTTATTCGGCGTGCCGTCTGCGCACGCCAGTACCAGCCGTGCGCGGAACGCGAGCAGCCGATTCGCGCGCGCCCGTGTGGTCAATCGCATCAACGCTTGGCGTTCGTCGTCGGTGACGACCAACGCCGGCTTGGGGCGTCCAGTGATTGGCATGCCCCTCTTTAGATCACAATGCAGACGCTTTTTCTACTGAATTCGTTTCCGGGGTACTAGCTGATCTCTGATAGCTGGCAGCTGACCCTACGGCTTCCACTGCCGCTGGTAGTACGCGGAGTCCCAGAACATCCACTCGTATCGCGCCGCGCGTCGGAAGTTTCGCGCCATCCGCGCGCGCGATTCCGGCGCGGCGCCGGCCGCGACCTCGTCGACGATCGCCAGAACCTGGCGCACCGTCGCGTCGTAGCCGGGCGAGGCGTAGTTGTCGATCCACTTCTGGTACGTCCGGTCTTTCGACCCCGTCTTCTGGAGCGTTTTCCCGACCTCGGCGTAGATCCAGTAGCACGGGAGCAAAGCGGACAGGCCCTCGCCGAACGACGCCGTGTGCGCCGTCGCGAGCATGAACGACTCGTAGGCGAAGCCCTCCGGCGACGGCTCGAAACGCTCAACGTCCGCCTTGGCGATGCCGTAGTCGCGGAACACGGTGTCGTGCAGCTGCAGCTCCGCAGCGAGACTCTCCCGCGCGTGCTGTTCGAGGAGCGCCCGCCACTCCGGCCTCGGCGCCTTCGCCGCGATGATCGTCAGCGCCTCGCCGAACGCGCGCAGGTAGCTGACGTCCTGCTTCATGTAGAACGCGAACGCCCGGCGATCGAGCGTGCCGGCGGCGAGCTCCTTCAGGAACGGATGCGCGAGGATCGCGGCGTAGACGTCGGCGTTGTCCGCCCACACCGTCGCCGTGAACGTCCGCTCCTCCGCGCGTGACACCGGCGCGGCCGTTACCAGCGCCACGGCCACGACCATCGCCATCGTCCGTCCGACCTTCTTCGTCACCGCGATCCCCTCACATACTCGGCGAGCGCGGCGACGCCACGCTCGACGTCGCGCTCGTCGTTGTAGAAATGCGTCGCGAGCCGCACGCCTTCGGCCTTCTCCGTCACCGCGACGCCGCGCGCCTTCAGGAACGCGGCGGCCGCGGGCGGATCCGGCACCGCGGCGAGCGTTTCCCCCGAGCGGTGCGCGCCACCCGGGGAGCGCACGTCGATGCCGGCGGCTCGCAGGGCGTCGGTGAGCAGCGCGTTCAGCGCGAGCACGCGCGCCTCGATCCGCGCCATCCCGATCCCGTTCAGGAAGCGGACGGCCGCGCCGAGCGCGAAGATCGGCCCGAAGGACGGGCATCCCAGCTCGACCCGCCTGTTCGACGTCAGCAGCCGGTAGCGCACCCGCTCGAAGGTGAACGGATCCTGCACGCTCAGCCAGCCGATCGTCCGCGGCCGCCGGCTCGCGATCAGGGCCCGGCTCACGTAGAGGAACCCGGCACCGTACCCCGCGCAC
>JAXMAP010000003.1:0-3082 GCA_046350315.1 Phycisphaerae bacterium | reverse complement strand
GGATCGGTCCTTCAAGTTCGATTACGATCAGACCGCGTTCCGGCTCGTGCAACGCGCGGATTTCGGCGTCCTGAACGCCGCCGGCGTCGCGCGGATCGTCGGGTTCCGGCCGTAGGGAAGTACCCGCGGAGCTCGCGCAGATAGAGGGCCGGTCCGGGAGCTCCGCGGCGGCGCCGTCCTCGTCCCCCGATGGCGGCGACCATGCCCACTGGACCGGCCAGTTCTTCTCCCATCGCGACGGCGACGCTGACGAGCTCCTCACGGTGCACGCGGTGGCAGCGATCGCGTCTCTTTGCGGACCCGGCAACGGTGGATCGACCGCCGGGGCCGTAACGAAGATCACTGTCGGCGAAAACGATGCGAGTGGCATAGCCAGCGCTCAGGCACCACGGACGTGACTCGCCAACAATAGGCATTAACGCTCACGTTGGCTTGACCGGGTTCCGTAAAGAGACTGAAGATTGGCGAGAGGCGCTGTCGAGCGCCGAGGCCATCCGGAGAGGCGTGATCCCGTCGGATTCCCGACGTCGGAAGCGTTCCCAACCACGACGCTAGGCTACTTCCCGGTGAAGAAATCGGTACTGAAACGATCTGACGCGAGCCGGGACTGATCCATGGAGGCGTTCTCCTCTCCGTTCGCCGTGCGCCCCGCGCTACGCGGCGGCTCGCGCCCGCCGGTCAGCGTGGGCGGCGATGCTGAGCAGGTTGCTCGCGATGACGCCGAGTCCGACCGCCCGCGTCATGCCGTCGGCCCCATGATAGCGACACCGCTGCAGATCGTGACGGCGCTTGAGGACGCTGATCCGGCCTTCCGAACCGACGCGCCAGCGCATCCCCCGGCGGAACCAGCGTTGGCGTTCGTGCGCGCGTCGAGCCGGCGATTTCGGCCCCGCTTTGGGCAAGACCACGCGCCGGACGCCGCGGGCCACCGCGGCGGCTTCGTTCGCGGCCGAGCTGTAGCCGCGATCGCCCGTGGCCAGATCGGGGGCCCGCCCGAAGTGCTGCTGGTGAACATCCAGCGCCCGCGTCCACAGCGTATGGTCCGCGGGCCGTCTGGGATGCACCTCGTAGGCGCTGACGATCTGGCCCTCACTTTCCTGGATGGTCACGAGCTTGCCGAACTCGGTCGGCTTGACCAGCTTGCCCTTGCGAATCGCCTCCGTGTGCGGCTCGAACACGCTGAGCACTTTGTCGGGCACGTGCGTGTCACCGCCCAGGACGCGGGCGCGGGTCTGGGCGAGGACGCGTCGGGCCAGGGGCCGCATGTGTGCCAGCGTGGCGCGCGCGTGGTGCAGGACGCGCTGGGCCTTCGGGCTCGCCGTCCGTACCCGCTGGGCGATCCGTCGCACCATCGTGTCGGCGTCGCGCAGGACGGCCCGGGTGGTGGCCATCAGGCGTCGGTAGATCCGGGGGCGCTCGGCGTCGTCGGCGCCGCGGCGGGCCGTCTTCGCGATCGCGAGCACCTGGCGCCCGACGCTGCGCAGCCGATTCCGCACCCGCGCCGCCGCGCCGCCCAAGACCGTGCCCGCGCGCTGCAGGGCGCGCGTCAGCACGCGCACGCTGTCGCGCAGCAAGGTGCTGTCGGTCGGATAGTGGACGTGCGTCTCGACCACGGTCGTATCGACGCGCAGGCGCCGGCCGCGCGTCACCTTCCGCGCCACCGCCAACGCGACGATGCGATCGTGCACCTGCTGGATCACGTCGGGCCCCAACGTCCCGGCGATCTTCAGGATCGTCTTGGCGTCGGGCACCGGGCCGGCGCCCACGCGGGCGAACGCGCGAAAGACCAGATTCGCGCGCACCTCGTGCTCCAGCGTGTCGTAGCTCCAGCGATACAGATGCTTGAGCAGCAACATCCGGAGGACGACCTCGGCCGGGGTGCCCGGGCGGCCGCGACGGCGGCTCTGCGCCCAGCGCGCTTCGAGCGCCGCCACGATCGGATCAAGCACGTCGGCCTCGTCGAGCAGGGTGTCGATGCGCCGCAAGTCGGCCGGCCACAACTTGTCGGCGTCCGGCAGGACCACTTCCCAGAGCGACCGCTGTCGCTCGCGACGACGGACCATGCGCCCTCCGGCGCGTCATCGGATCTGTCCTCGGCGACGAGCGCCGTCCCAGACCGCCGCGCGATTGCGGTCCGCGAGCGCACGGGCAATGGCCTGGAAGCGATGCCAGGCGTCCACCCCGTCGCGCACGTCGTCCGCCAACACGTACGGCACGTGCAGGCTCTGGGTCTTGCCGTCCCCGGCCCAGTGCGCCAACTGCAGGGCGGGATGCTTCTCGCCGTGCACGCAGCGACACGTGGGCTTGCCACACCGGCGGCCGCGCTCCGCGAGCGTCCCGAAGATCATGGTCCGCGTGAGGCGCTGGAGCTCTTTCCGAAGCGTGGCGGTGGGGACGGCGTCGAGGTGATCCAATGACACGACGGCAGATGATCGCATGGCAGATCGAGGCATTCAAGACCTCAGGATGCGTCATTCTGCCAAGAACTCGGACCGGCGTCTCTCGTGTTTATCGAGTCGAAACCGGTCCGTTCTTCACCGGAAAGTAGGCTAGTCGGAGGAGACCAAATGTTCCTGGCGTTACTGGTGTTGACGCAATCGATCGCAGCCTTGGCAGACCAGGCCGTGTCGCCGGACGAGCGATTAGTCATCGAGGCGGTGCTTCGTTCACCGGAGCTCATCTCGCAGACGGACGGTGGCCGCTATGATCTCGCGCACGATACGCATTTGTCTGGCCTGCACTGCTGGACGATGCCGTCACAAAGTGAGACGCGGATTCGACTCAACGGAACGAACGAGACCTTCGCCCTTTCAGAGGAGCTAATTGCGTCAGCTAAGGCTCGCAATGCGCGCTCGATCTCAGTCCGGCGCTTCACGCGACCGCCTCGAACAGCCCGCAATCAGTACCGCTCAGTAGACTACGCGAAACGAATCGCGGTCAGCCGTCCCGGGATCTCACAGGATGGTTCGACTGCTATCGTCGCCGTCGAAGACGAGTCCAGCGGCTATACCGCATATTTGGAGAGACGCGCCGGGATTTGGAGCGTCGTAGGGCGCGGGTGTGTTTGGGTGATCTAGTCCTG
>JAXMAP010000001.1:0-2303 GCA_046350315.1 Phycisphaerae bacterium | reverse complement strand
ACGTCGAGTGCGACCGGCAGGTCGTAGGCCGCGCCGGCATCGAGCGTGAGCCGACGGCGCACGTCGGCGAATCCGGGCTTGCGAACGATGATCTCGTACGGGCCGATACGGAGGTACGGGAACCGAAACCGACCGTCGTCGTCGGACGCGGCCTCGGCGCCCGCGTTGGTATCGAGGTGCCGAACGACGATGATCGCACCCGGCACCACTCCGCCCTGCGGATCGGACACGCGACCGGCGAGACTCGCGTAGCTGATGGTCTCCTGCGCCGCGCCGCTGGCGACGCCGCCACCCGATATCGACAGCCCCCAGCACAGCAAGATGACTCGAATCCGTCTCATGACGACCCCCAACGTTCGACGAGCGCCAGCTTCTCGGCTGACGCGGACGACGCACGCACCGATCGGCTGGCGAACGGCGCTCCGCGATCCGCGTGGACACACGGTCGCGAGACACGACGAGTGCTCCGGGCGTCAGGCGCGGGGGGGACGGGGGTCGAGATCGGGAGTGACGGTCGCGACGGTCATCGAGTCGTCGGCGACGAACGACCGGACCACGTCGATTCGGAAGGCGTCGAGGGAAGGGAGGATGCCGGGGAGCGAAAACAGGCTCGCCATGGCGAGGTCAGGACCGTGGCACGCACCGGCCATTGCGCACGGCGCGGACGACTCGTCCCGGTCGGGTCGATGCATGGGACACGGCTCGCCGTCGGGCCCCTTCATCGGGCACTGTGCGCCGATGTCGTCCGGCATCGCCATTGCGTGCGCGCCGTCCATGTCCGCGCAACAGGCGCACGGGAGGAACACGGAGAGCGCTACTGTCTGGGCCAGGAGCCAGCTCAGTGACCAGACGAACAGATACCGCCGCACGAAGGCCATGGACGCCTGGCGAGATTACTACGGGCTCGGTCGCTTGTCTCGTCCTAATACGCGCTCAGGTCGACTCGACCGGCGGAAGAGGAGTCGTGGGCGCACCGGCGGTCCCGGTCTTCATCGGTGCGGTACGCCCGGATCCGCCAGCTCCGGCGCTTGACGCAGGCGGAGCACCAGCACCACCCCCACGAGCGGCACGAAGGCGAGGACGAGAAGGCCGGTGTGGAAGTCGCCGCTGACGCCGTTCAGCCAGCCGATCACCCACGGTCCGACGAAGCCGCTCAGGTTGGCGATCGCGTTGACGAGCGCAATCCCGCCCGCCGCCGCCGGTCCGCTCAGGAAACGCGACGGCAGTGGCCAGAACGGTCCGTGCGCGCTCAAGGTGCCCGCGGCGGCGAGCGAGAGTGCCGCCACCACGAGCGGCGGCGACTCCAGGAACGCCGCCGCCAGGAACCCGACGAACGCGGCCGCCGACGCCGACGCCATGTGCAGACACCGTTCGCCGGTCCGATCGGAATGAGCCGCGACAGCGACCATCGCCACCGCCGCGACGAGATTGGGGACGGCCGACACGACGCCGATCCCGAGCGGCGACAGGCCCGAGAACCCGCGCACGATCTGGGGCAGCCAGAGACCGAGGACGTACTGCCCGAAGGAAATGCTCACGAAGACCAGAACACCCATCTGCCAGACGATCGCGCTCGTGAGCGCGCGACTCACCGTCCACCCGTGGTGCTCGGCGCACACCTCGCGCTCGCGTGCCATGCGCGCGGTCAGCCAGGCACGCTGGTCGGCGTCCAGCCAGCGCGCCTCCCCCGGTCGATCCGTGAGATAGCCGAGCACGACGCCCCCCAGGATCACGGCAGGCACGCCTTCGAGGAGGAAGAGCCACTGCCAGCCCGCCAGCCCCCAGCGTCCGTCGAGCTGCATCAACAAGCCAGAGACGGGTCCGCCGATGACACCCGAGATGGGAATCGCGGTCATGAACCGCGCCACGGCGCGGGCGCGCTCCTTCGCCGGATACCATTCGCTCAGATAGAAGACGATGCCCGGAAAGAACCCCGCTTCGGCGATCCCGAGCAGGAACCGCACGACGTAGAAGCTCATGGGTCCGCGCACGAACATCATGCCGGAGGCGAGCACGCCCCACGTGATCATGATGCGCGCGATCCAGCGCCGTGCGCCCATGCGCGCCAGGAGCAGGTTGCTCGGCACTTCGAAGAGGGCGTAGCCGATGAAGAAGATGCCCGCGCCGAATCCGTAGACGGCCGCGCTGAAGCCCAGATCCTCGTTCATCTCGAGCGCGGCGAAGCCGACGTTGACCCGATCGAGGAACGCGACGACGTAGAGGACGAAGAGGAAGGGAATCAGCCGGCGCGTGACGGCCGCCATGGTCGCGCGTTCGCGCAACGGATCGAGCGACGGAATCGG